>NZ_CP087139.1:0-2500 GCF_045160025.1 Spirosoma sp. KNUC1025 | reverse complement strand
TCACTGGCAAGGTTAAGGACGTGGACGTCCGCAGCCGAAGCGAAAGCGAGTCTGAACAGGGCGCAGCAGTCAGTGGGGGTTGACGCGAAACTTGGTGATCTACCCCTGGCCAGGTTGAAGGTTTGGTAAAACAAGCTGGAGGACCGAACCGATAAGCGTTGAAAAGCTTCCGGATGAGCTGGGGGTAGGGGTGAAAGGCCAATCAAACTGAGAAATAGCTCGTACTCTCCGAAATGTTTTTAGGAACAGCGTTCCGTGTTACTGTCTGTGAGGTAGAGCCACCAACAGGATGCGGGGGAGTCACATCCTACCAACTTCTGATGAACTCCGAATGCGCAGAGAGGTGCGGGGCAGTGAGGGGCAGGGTGCTAAGGTCCTGCTCCGAGAGGGGAACAACCCAGACCATCCGCTAAGGTCCCTAAGTGTGTGCTAAGTTGAACAAAGGCGGTCCGGCTGCTGAGACAGCCAGGAGGTTAGCTTGGAAGCAGCTATTCCTTTAAAGAGTGCGTAACAGCTCACTGGTCGAGCGGGGCGGGCGTCGATAATAACCGGGCATCAAGCACATCACCGAAGCGGTGGACATACACTTGGAGTGTATTGTGGTAGGAGAGCATTCTATGGGGGGTGAAGTTGAAGCGTGAGCTTTGGTGGACCGCATAGAAAAGCAAATGTAGGCATAAGTAACGAGAATGGAGATGAGAACTCTCCACACCGAAAGGCTAAGGTTTCCTCCGCGATGGCAGTCATCGGAGGGTTAGTCGGGGTCTAAGGGGCAGCCGAAGGGTGAGTCCTGAGGGGGAGCAGGTTAATAGTCCTGCACTATCCATGCAGGGGTGCTGATGACGGAGTGCCGGAGAGACTACGTCCTGACGGAATAGGGCGTTGAGGGGAGTTTTCGGACGAACCGAAGTGTTGAAGGGGCTTCCAAGAAAAGTCAGGATCCGTTAAGCGTATGGATACCCGTACCGCAAACCGACACAGGTAGCTGGGCAGAATATGCTAAGGTGCGCGAAAGAATCATGGTTAAGGAACTCGGCAAGATGACCCTGTAACTTCGGGATAAGGGGGGCCTACCCAGCGATGGGAGGCTGCAGAGAAGAGGCCCAGGCGACTGTTTACCAAAAACACAGGACTCTGCCAAAATGAAAGTTGACGCATAGGGTCTGACACCTGCCCGGTGCTGGAAGGTTAAGGGGGGAGCTTAGTCGCAAGGCGAAGGTTTGAACTGAAGCCCCAGTAAACGGCGGCCGTAACTATAACGGTCCTAAGGTAGCGAAATTCCTTGTCGGGTAAGTTCCGACCTGCACGAATGGTGTAACGATCTGGGCACTGTCTCAACCATGAGTTCGGTGAAATTGTAGTAGCGGTGAAGATGCCGCTTACCCGCCACGGGACGGAAAGACCCCGTGCACCTTTACTACAGCTTAACATAGAATGCCGGTCAGCCATGTGTAGGATAGGCGGGAGATTGTGAAGCGGAGTCGCCAGGCTTCGTGGAATCAACCTTGAAATACCGCCCTTGTCTGACTGGCGTTCTAACGGAGAGATCCGGACGGTGTTTGGTGGGTAGTTTGACTGGGGTGGTCACCTCCGAAAGGGTAACGGAGGTTTCCCAAGGTTGGCTCATGCCGGACGGTAATCGGCAGGGGAGTGCAATAGCAAAAGCCAGCTTGACAGTGAGGCCGACGCGCCGATCTGGGACGAAAGTCGGGTATAGTGATCCGGTGGTTCCGCATGGAAGGGCCATCGCTCAAAGGATAAAAGGTACGCCGGGGATAACAGGCTGATCTCCCCAAGAGCTCACATCGACGGGGAGGTTTGGCACCTCGATGTCGGCTCGTCACATCCTGGGGCTGGAGAAGGTTCCAAGGGTTCGGCTGTTCGCCGATTAAAGTGGCACGCGAGCTGGGTTCAGAACGTCGTGAGACAGTTCGGTCCCTATCTGTGGTGGGCGTGGGAATACTGACGGGATCTGTCCTTAGTACGAGAGGACCGGGATGGACGCACCGCTGGCGGATCGGTTGTTTGGCCGCAGGCACGGCCGAGTAGCTACGTGCGGATCAGATAAGCGCTGAAAGCATCTAAGTGCGAAACTGGCCTGAAGATGAGTGTTCCGGTATAAAGGGGTGTTGGAGACGACGACGTGGATAGGCGGCAGGTGTAGGCGTAGAGATGCGTTGAGCTGAGCCGTACTAATGACCCCGGACGCGTGTTGGTGGTGTTGTTCTGAAGACGTAGCTGTGTGTGAAGGTTGTTTAGTTGATGATTGGATCCGGATCTCTCTCTGTGGGGCATAAGACACAAGGGTATTGGGCTGACCGAGGGGTCGGCCACTGAAGAGTCAACAGGTTGGTGCTGGTCAGGCGGGTGGACACCTCTTTCCATCTCGAACAGAGCCGTTAAGCCCCGTACTGCCGATGGTACTGCTGTCACAAGTGGGAGAGTAGGTAGGTGCCACCTTTGAAACCTAGGGGGTCTGTCCAGCTGGACAGACCCCCTT